>JAUYBG010000009.1 GCA_030693205.1 bacterium | reverse complement strand
TAGATATAAACAAAAAAGATCATACGAACAGTATAATCTTTTTAAAACGCCTGCCTGACAGTAGACAGGCAAAATTATTTTATGCAACCGGTTTCGCTTCTTCTTTAACCTCAGCTTTATTTTCCGCTTTAACTTCCACCTTTGGAGCTTCAGCTTTCGGAACGGCTGCTTTTGGCGCTTCGCCAGGTTTCACTGTTTCCTTTTTTTTGGAAATTTTTATCTTTTCTTTTTTGCCGGTAATCACTTTGGCATCAAGCAAAATATTATGCACGGTCGGGGTTAGTTGAGCGCCTTTACTGATCCAATAAGTGATCTTTTCATTATTGAGATTTTCTGTTTTATTTTCTTTTTTTGTAGGAGTATAAAAACCCAAGTTTTCCAGATATTTTCCCGGTCTTCTGCCTTTATTGACCAATACCAGGCGGAAAGATGGTTTGTGTTTTTTGCCGACTCTTAGCAATCTGATTTGCAACATAGAATTTATTAATTTTCCGCCCTTTTGACGGCTAACTTTTTAATTAAAAATGACTAATACTTAAGGTCTTAGATTTATATACATTAGCAAAATAGCGTATATTTGTCAACTAAGACTGCTTCACGTCATCGATTTTCACCGAAATTATTTTGGAAATGCTTTCGTCGGTCATAGAAACGCCGTAAATTGTTTTTGCCTGCCTCATCATAGCGCGATTATGCGTAATAATAATAAATTGCGTCATTTTTTCGAGTTCTCCCAATATCTGAGCGATCTTTTGCGAATTGTTCTCATCGAGAGCGGCATCGATCTCGTCCAGCACCACGAATGGCGGCGGATTACTGGCAATAATGGCAAAAAGAATAGCGCAGGAAGTAAGAGACCGCTCTCCCCCGCTCAGGGTTTCCAGATCTTTTACTTTTTTCCCGGGGATAGAGACTTTGATATTTATTCCTTTTTCTTTTTTCTTGGATTTTTCCTCTTCGCCTTCCAAATTGGCGGCAGTATCGGCGTTTTCCTCGTTTGCCTTGAAAGCAATCTCAAAAAGCTCAAGAGACGCGCCGCCTCCGCCAAAAATAAGACGGAAATATTTGTTAAATTCAAAATTGATCTTCTTGAAGATCGAATTGAACTGCTCGTCGATTTTTTCATCAAGATGAGCAATAACTTTTCTTAGGTCGATTATCGCCTGCTCGAGATCTCCCGATTCTTTTGCCAAAAAATTATAACGTTCGTCGGTTTCTTTGCATTCATTGATCACCGCGGGATCGATCCCGCCGATTTGAATATATTCCCGTTTCAGTTTTTCGATTTTTTCTTTTACTTCATATTCATTTATCGCCTCCGGAACCATTTTTTGAACCTCAATTAAAAAACCTTCGCCTGTTTCGGTTTTTATCTCGCTTACCAGATCTTCGATCCTGGTATTGATCTTGGTTTCTTCAATAACCACAATTTGTTTTTCGTTTCGCAGCTTATATACCGCGGACTCGGCGCGGTTAATTTCTCCCTGGAGGGTAAAAAACTCGCTGCGCCGTTCTCTGTCTCCCGAGACTTCTTTGTCAATATTATGCCGAATATTTTCTTTTTTACTATTCAACTCGCTGAAAACATTTTTTATCCGATTAATTTCGCCGGACAAAGACGCAACTACTTTGGCTTTTTCCTCCGCCAGATGGCGGATTTGCTCTTTATCGATCGGCACCTTGCCGTTATTGATATCGCTGAGAAGCTCGCGAATTTTTGATTCAATATTTTTTAGATCGGTTCCCATTGCCGGCTTGCCGTCTTTTGCTTTTTTTATAAGTTCTATAGCCGTATTAATGGCGCTATAAATATCCGCTATTTTTTCCTTGATATAATCAATGCTGATTGCCACCGCTTCAACGCTTACCCGCTCTTTTCTCTCTTCTTCGATTTTCAATTTTGTTTCATAAATTGCCAGATTTTTTATGCATTCGTCGATCTTGATCTGGATATTTTCAAGATCGTTTCTTAAATTTTCTTGCCGATTATCCAAGTCTCCGCTCGATTCTTTCATCTCGTCCATTTTTTTGATCAAGTGATTCAGCTCGTCTTGGGCTTTTTTCAAAACACTGTCTTTTTCGTCAAGATTTCTTGTAATGGTTTTTTTCTGATCGTTAAAGCGGTTTAACGTGAATGCGTACCATTTCTTCAGATTTTCATCAAGTTCATTTTTAACAACGACTATTTTCTCCGCTTTTACCGCTTGACGATGCAAAAAAGCCAGTCGCGGCTTAATTTCAGCCAACAAATCATTTACCCGGCTTAAATTCTCTTCTGCCAATTCCAGTTTCCTGATCGCGTCATTGCGTTTGATTTTGTACGGCTTTACCCCGGCTGCATCTTCAAAAATACCCCTTCGCTCTTCGGCGCTGGCGCGTAAAATCGCATCGGCCATACCCTGGCTGACAACGCAATAGCTTTTTGGATTAATGCCGACTCTGGATAGCATTTCCAAAATATCCAAAAGACGCACCTTCGATTCATTGATAAAATATTCGGTATCTCCGTTTTTATACAAACGGCGATTGATCACGATCTCGTCAAAATCTACCGGCAAAGCATGATCGCGATTGTCGAAATACAAAGAAACGCCGGCTTTCCCTACGCCCGCGGTATGGCCGGAAAATATCAAATTCTCGCTTTTTTTGACGCGCAAAGCTTTTGTGCTCTGCTCCCCGATCGCCCAGCGCACAGCATCGGCCACATTTGATTTGCCGCTCCCGTTCGGGCCGACTATGGCAGATATCTCTTTATCAAACTCAAGAGCGATTTTTTGGGCAAAAGACTTGAAACCGCTGATCTCAATTCGCTTAAGATGCATAAAATTATATAAACAAAAAATTTTAGGAATAGCGTCTATTCCTAAATAATGAATATCTTAATATATACTAGCACAAAAATTAATTTTAGACAATAAAAAAAGGCTGAATAAACCAATAAACCTTTTTTATATTTTATTATTATTTCCACCCTTTTGCCTTTAATCCTTCCTCGGCGGCATTGCGCTGCGCATCCTGCTTGCTTTTTCCCTCGCCTTTGGCGATCAGGTCTTTTCCGAGAAATACGCCGATTACGAAGTGCTTATCATGATCCGGACCCCAATCCTTAATAACTTCATAGGAAGGAGTAACCCCTTCTCGTTCTTGGGACTCTTCCTGAAATTTGCTTTTTGGATCTTGATAGAGTTTTTGATCCAAAATATTCGGCAATTCCTTCACTATATTCTCTTCAATGAATTTCTTGGCGACCTTATACCCTCGATCGAGATATATCGCCCCGATTACCGACTCTACCGCGTTAGCCATTATATATTGCCTGGCTCGTCCCGTATCCTTTGATTCGCCCTTGCTCATTAAAAGAAATTCATCCAAGCCCAGCTCTTTCGCGATCTTTGCCAGCATATCGCTATTGACCAAAGCCGCGCGAAAATTCGTCAATTCCCCCTCCGGATTGGAATAATTATTATAGAGATAATCCGTTATCACTAATTCCAACACGGCATCTCCCAGAAATTCCAACCGTTCATTGTGCGAAAGGGAAAAATCCGGATTTTCATTCAAATACGAACGATGCACCATCGCCTGATGAAGCAGGTCTTTGTTTTTAAACTTGACCTTAAGAATTTTCTCTAATTTTACTAATTTCACCTGCATAAATTAGATATTGTGATATTGAAATATTCTGTTATAGAATTTCAATATCCTAATATTTTAATATCGAATAATAAATTAACTCTAAATCCTAACGACACATTTTAAAAGCGAGCCAATTTATTTTTTCTTTTTTCCACCAGTGAGCGGATTAACTTTTTTATTTTTTTTAACCTCATCTGTCTCGGTCTTTTTGTCTTTTTCGGTTATATCGCGATAGATAGTTCCCAAAACCCCGTTTACAAACTTTCCCGAAGATTCGCCGCCAAATGTTTTCGCCAGCTCGATCGCTTCATTGATCGCAACTTTCGGAGGAACTTCTTTCGTGTCGCCGAAATATAACTCATAAATCCCCAAACGCAGAACATTTCGATCAACAATAGTGATTTGATTGATCGGCCAATCCGGAGTCGCTTTTTCAATGATCTTGTCGATCTCTTTTTTCCTGTCTTTTATTCCTTTAGCAAGCTCAATGATAAAGCTCGCATCATCAACGCCCGCGGCCAAGTCCTTTATATTCCTATTTAACAATCTTTCAAAGTCATCTTGTTTTTTGATTTCCTCACCCGCGTCTTTACCGTTTACAAAATTATGCAAGAAATCCCACTCATAAAGCGTTTGAAGAACTATTGATCTGGATAAATGCCGTGCAGACATAAAATAATAAATTATTTATTATTCGTGCTTTTTCTTATGCTTATCGGCTTTTGCCTTGGCTTTTTCCGCTTTTGAGACAATCTTCAAAACTTCCTTGCCAGCGTAGACGCCGCAAGTCGCGCACATATGGTGCGGCAGGATCAACGTACCGCATTTCGCGCATTTCACGAGCTTGATCGCTCCCAAAGCGTGATGGCTTCTGCGTCTTCTTGTTCGGCCTCTTGAATGTCTTTGTTTAGGTGTACCCATACCACTATAATTTTAAATTTTTAATTTCAAATTTTAAAACAATTTTTAATTTCAAATTTAAAAACAATAAGAAATTAATCGCAGTTTATAAATTTATAAACAAAAAAGTAAAATTCGAATTTTAAATATCTTTTGTTTAGACTGTTATTTCTTGCTTAAAATTAACGATCTCTTCCTCGACAATTGCGGCATAATTCGGTATTTTCTTGACCAAAAACTCATGTCCGCCAATTTCATTATTATCTACTATTTTTATGTATTCGTCAAGAGCTGTCTCAGGAAGCATCTTCATCACCCGCAAAGCCAGCCTTTTTTGAATAATATCCGCCATCCGCATCAGAATATCGGTTTTTTTATCAGCAGACAGATTATCAAGGCCTAATTTTGTGATTATATTGTCCTCAAGCGTCATAAATATAAAATTAATTTTAATTAAGGCTTAATCACTTGGACTAGCATTGTTTATTTATTTTCTCATTCTTTCTCTCCTTTTTTCTCCCGTCGCCACTTCCCCTTTTTCACCCATTAACCACTTTTTCGCTTCTTCACTGATTCCGGGAATATTATCCAAATTATTTTTCATAGTTAAATATTTGACCTTCTCTTGCGCTTCTTTATTGTCTTTATCGTTGGCCATGGCATATTCAAGCATCGAACTGACCATTTTCGCTTGAATTTCGGGATCAATATCATAAATTTTTTTCCAAACCGCTGTATGCGCATTTCCTGTGCCCACCAGCTCATCCTCTATCCAATATTTAAAAAGATCCGCTGTGGCATAAATTTTTTCACCAGAAATTTCACCTTCTTGAAAACCCTCTTTAAGCTCATCTATGATTACATTGTATTTTTTTACAACACTTTCAATATCTTGAGGCGCTATGTTTTCCGACTTTTCTTTCTGTTCCGGATTCTTTTTACCGCTAAAAACCTGAACTAATCTTTTCGTAAATTTTTTAAAAAAACCGGGAGCGGGCTCATTATTCTCGCCCCTTATATTAACAATTTTTGCCTCATCGATAATTTTTTTCTCCTCTTCGTCGAAAAGAACCTTATCCTTCTCATCTTTCGCGATTTTTCGCCTAACTATTTCGCCAATCCCTGCCGATCCCAAAGCAAAACCAGCTCCAGCCAAACCGCCGGTAACCGCACTCGCGCCAACCAAACCTGATAAAATAAGAATATCTTTTTTGTTTTTCTTTATAAACGCTACAATTCCTTTTTTTTCTTGCAACGAAGTATTTTTTTCTATTTCCTCTTCCAATCGATTTTCTGTTTCAGTAAGTTTCTTTTCCAGTTCTATAATTCTTTTATCTTTTTCAATCCCTAACCGCTCCACTTCTTTATCAATTGCCCGCTCCCGCCACTGTTCTTTAACGTCGGATGGAACACTTTCAAATATCTCTTCGTGAATATTTTTAACAGGTTCTTCCTTTTTAAAATCCACTTTTAGCAGCTCGTCGAGCTTCTCTTTTTCTTCAGGCGCCGGTTCGCGTGTTTGAATTTTTTTCAACCTCTCATCTTCTTCATATTTTTCAAAGCTTTTTTCAAGCGTTAGCTGACTACCTTTATTTTTTTCCCCCTCATTATTTTCATTCAATTTTTTTTCATTTTCTAAAATTGCTTCCTGCATTAATTCGGGTGAGATTTTTTTCCCCAATTCTTCCATCTCTGCGTTTATTTCCTTATTCTCTTTTTCTATTTTTTCCTCAACCTTATCTGAATCATTAACATATTTCGGTTCAATTTCTTTATACCGTTTATCCATTTTATCTTTTATTTTTTTATAATCATTGAAGGTTTCTTTCTTTTTACTTAAAGAGGGATCAAGACGAATTTCGTTTTCGGTATTGCTTATCTTATAATCCAACATTTCACGCTCATGTTTTAACTCTAAAAAATCCATTTTATCTATATCAACATTAACTTCTCTTTCAAGAACAACAAAATCATGCTTAGAATCATTTACTTTTTCGATTTTTACATTAACATCCTGAGCTTTATTATTTTCAACAGCATTCGCGCTGGTTTTAGTTTTTTTTCTCTTTTTTCCCCATGTTATTCTTTTATCCTTTTCCTTGCTTTTACCTGCTAACAAATCCGCTGATTCTCCTTTTTTTTCAAACGAATCCGCTTTTTCTTGTAATTTTCTTAAATCGCCTTCTAAATTAGCTTTTTTTCCTTTATTTTTTTCAATTTTTATTAAACGCTTTAAGTTCGAAATTTTTTCTTTGTTTTTTTCCAAATCAAAACTATCGCTTTCCTGCTTGCCAATATTACTCGAAAAATCTCCTGCGCCAATTGTTTCAAATCTTTGCTCTCTCATATTTTTAAATTATTATTCCAAAATTACTTTAATTATCTTTTATCTTAGCGGAAAATTAGCGTTTTGTCAATGATTTTGTCGGTTCAAAACTTCTCCTGTGTATCGCGCAAGGACCATATTTCTTGATCATTTCGCAATGCAACCGAGTGCCATAACCTTTGTGCTTATCGAAGCCATATTCGGGATAATCTTCGTGGAATTTCTGCATCATACGATCGCGGGTCACTTTGGCAATGATCGAAGCGGCGGCAATGGAAATTACTTTCGCATCACCCCTAATAACGGCTTTTTGGTTTAAATCAATATTTTCCAAAATAAAATTACCGTCGATCAATAGAAAATCAGGCTGCTTGGCCGACTGGCGGATCATTTTTTTAAGCGCTTCCAGCATTGCAAGTTTCGTTGCTTCCAGAATATTCACCTCGTCAATTATTTTTTCTGAAATAATCCCGATTCCCCATTTGATATTTTCGCGCTTAGTCAGAATCTCATACCATTTCTCTCGCCTGATTGCGCTTAATTTTTTTGAATCGTTAATGCCTTTGAAACCAGACAGATCCTTGAATAATTCCGCGTTAATCAGAATCGCTGCCGCTACCACCGGTCCGGCCAAAGGGCCTCTGCCGACTTCGTCAATTCCGCAAATTCCGGAAAAACCGGAACCTATTAGCTTGTTTTCATATTCAAAATTCGGCGCCATATTTTTTTCTTATCTGCTAGCTAATCTTTTCTCCCGGCACCATTGTCGCGGAAGATTTTGCCAAAGACGATCCGAGTTGGCTTCGCTCTAAAATTCTTTTTTCCACGATCTCCCTCGGCCTGCCGTATTTCAAACGGGATAATTCTTTTACCGCCAATGCGATCTCGGTACTTCCTTTGGTAGGAGCGTAAATATGCATATTAAAAGACCGATTAACCGTTCCATTTATCATTAATTTGATATAAGCGTTATAATTATCGATATTTATCAGGTCTTGCTCGTTAAATACCGGCATAAACTGCTTAGCGACAAATTCCGCGTCATCGGCGCCAATTCGAAATGAAACCAAAGTGCCCACATTGCCAAAAACCGCATCTCTGATATTTTCCGGCAATTGAGCTATGAATTGATGGGCAATGTTCAAATTCAAGCGATACTTTCTGGCTTCCGAAAGAATGGTGGCGATCGAATCGGTCGTAAAATTATGGAACTCATCAATATACAAATAGAAATCTTTTCTTTGCTCTTGGGGAATATCTGTCCGACTCATTGCCGCCATTTGAAGTTTTGAAACGATAATCAAACCCAGAAGGCTCGAATTAACCTCGCCTGTTTTTCCTTTGGAAAGATTTACCAATAATATTTTCTGCTTATCCATAATTTCTCTCAAATTAAATCCCGATTTTTCTTGTCCGATTATATTGCGCATCATCGAGTTTTCCACGAACCGACCGATCTTCGAGATCAAGTAGCCAAGCATTTCTGACTTATGGAAATCGCTGGTTTTAGCCATTTCTTTTTCCCAAAAAGACCGCACTACCGGATTGGTCACTTTACTTACTTTTAGTTTCTGAAATTCGGTATCCGTGAACATTCTTGGTATTTCCGCGATCGTTCCGGGATATTCAGCGTCCGCCATCAGAGTCAGCATAACATTTCTCATATTATGTTCGAACATCGGACCGATCATTTCCGGAGGAAATAATTTATAGAATATCGTGATCATCTCTTGCACGGCAAAATCTTTCTGGTCTTCACTGGCAACTTCAAGCATATTCAAGCCAAGCGGGCGCACTGTATCGGATGGATCAAAAACAATCACATCTTCCACGCGGTTCTCTGGAATGCAAGTCAAAACATTATCCACCAGATCACCGTGAGGATCAATAACGCAAACGCCTTCCCCGGCGGCAATATCTCTTTTGATCATTTCCGCAAAAAAATTAGACTTGCCGGTTCCGGTCTGGCCGATAGCGTAAAGATGCCGCCTTCTATCTTCTCTGGCAATTTTTATCACCATTTCCTCGCCGCGATAAATATTATAACCCAAAATCAAACCTTCGGCGGATAAATTTTGAGGCGGCGGGGCATTTTTAGTCGCGAGCCATTTAACCTTTGGCGTTTCCAAAACAATGGTCGGAAAATGGAAAATGCTGGCCAGTTCCTCCGTATTAAGGATCATCGGTTTGCTTTTTTCAAAATTTCGAAAAATAAAATTATAGGAAAATTTGCTCAAAGACCTCTCTTTGTCCGATTCTATCTTTCCGATCTTGAAACTATTTAAATTCGGCCATTCGAATTGGCTAAACGCCCTTTCAATTTCGTTAACAATATCTTTTGCGCGCTCCTGCTCCGGCGCCGCGGCAATAATCCTAATGTTGACCATAAAACCCGTCTTATTCGCCTTTCCTTCGATTAGCTTGATCGCTTCTTCATCAAGAGGAGAAAGCCTGTATAATTCTTCGGAAACAGGATTATTAGGGTCTTTTTTAGGCTTTGATTGAAATATTTTATTGATCTTACTGACGAATTTCTGGTCAGTAACGGCTTTTTGCAAACCCTCCTTTTGAACTTGCTTGATAAAATGAAAACTTTTAAATTTCCAGCTGCTAGATACCGGCTTTATTAACAATTGAACCGAAGCTCCCTCTCCGATAGGAAGCTTACTAAGGGTGTTGGTAATATTATTCAGAGGATCAAATTCTAAATTTTGATAAGTTCTTATGGGAAATAAAAAATCATTGCTCAGAGTAAGGGTCTTGCCGGCCACGAATGAAGTCGGCATAAATATATTATAATCTTCTACCCGCTCAACCTGAGCCGTGGCATAAAAACTATGAATTTGTTTTTCTATCAATTTTTCAAATTTCCTTGGAGCGCCTACATAAAAACCGATCTCTTGCGAAGTTGACGCGACTGCGATCTCAAAAGAAAAATGCGACGGTCCATACAAAAAATTGGTATCTAGCTTTGCCAGAGTCGCATAAAGCTGCTCCATCACAGCCACAAGCTCTTTTTCATTTTTTTCTTTCTCTTTTGTTTCGTCTTTGACCTGTTTGGGCAAAGTAACAAGAAAAAGCGCCATGTTCAATGAGCGTTTCATCTCCTCTTGAGCAAGTAACCGCGTTATAACAGCGCTAAGAATGACAATAACAAAAAAAACTGCCATTAAAAAAATAACAAAAATTTCCAAAGACGCGATATCAACCGAGAAACCTAAGAATTCGTATACCATGATTTATAAAAATATTAAAATAATCGGATTCTTTTTATGATTGCAGTTTTTTATCTTTAACCAGCTCTTCATAGAGATCGTTGACAATTGCATCATGAAGCCGATCCAATAAATAAGCGTTGCCAAGTTTTTTGGCAATTTTTACGGCATAATAAACGCCTTTAAACCGGGCTAAATCAACCAAAACAATAAGCTGATGCGCGATATCTGCGTCCTTCATTTGCCGGGTAATTTTTTTTATTTGCAGTTTTGTGGGAGCGGCCTTCCTGGCCATGCTTAGATCCTCGAAGCCTTGCTCCGGCGATTCTTTTTTACTCTCCGGCGCTATTTCTTTTTCTTTTTTAATCTCGATCTCTTTCTTATTTTTTTCATATTCAACGCCGCGCGCTTTTAGTTTTTCGCGCACAAGCAAGATCTCGTTTTTTAATGAAGCTGATTCCAGCGTTGTCTTCAGCTCTCTTTCTTTTATTTCCAGGAGTTTTCTCAATCGAGCGATCTCTTCATGCATTTCGGCTTTATTTTTTTCCGGCGAACCGGCATTTTCTTTATTTTCGGAATATTTTGAAAGCATAAAACAAAAATTTAAAATTCAAAATAAAAAAGCTAACTATTGATCTAAAAATTCAATTAGTCTTTGTTGCTGTGCGGCAAACTATGCCTGTTGCGGAAGCTATCCAAATCAGCTTCTCTTAAACCTACACTCCCCCCAACCTCTTCAATCTCTTCAGGATCCAATAAATCACCGGTTTTATAGCCTAATGGCTTAAAAACTTCTTTATAAAGCTGAAATGTATCAATAAATTTATCAGTTGGAAACTTACTTCTTATGGCATCAGCTATTTCCTTTTCTTCCCGCTGATTAATATCTTTTAACTTGCCCTGCATCCGTAAATAATGAATTTGATATATGATCTCATCGGCGGCGGTTTTCCTCCCAAATTTAGGAAAAATTTTTTTCATAATACTAATATTGTTTTTAAAATACTAACGAATCACTACGCTAAAATTATCTGCGCTTTTTCTTAGTCGTCGATGTCCTTGTTTTGTGTCCCTGCCGATTCCGGTAAACTGGATGACTCGGGCAAATCTGATGTTTTTGGGCCATATGCCGCCGTTTTCCAGTCAGGTATTACAGCTGGCATTTCATTATCAAGCGGTTGTTGCGGTATTTTTGAGATTAACGCTTTGGGCGATATTTCGGAATCGGGCTCTGCAATCGTATTAAGCCTGGGATCTCTTTCGGGAAAATTATAAGATATTGCGGGAGCAAACGCCGCATGGGACATCCCGGATTTTGACGGCTTGAACCCTTTTGTTTCTTTCGCTGCTGTGCCAGGCTCTGGCACTTTTATGTTTGACATTCCTTGCTTTGAACCTTCGTCAGATATTTTACTGTTGGAAACGACAGTAAATGCTTTGGGTTCTTTTATTTTTTGCTGTAACACTTTAAGCTTAGACGGTTTTTGTATTTTTTCAGGTTCCACGGCCTTTTGCGTTTTATTTTCAGCTTCTAATTTTTTTTCTGCTCTGGCTATTTCAGACAATTTTGAACCGATTTTCTTAGTGTATATCTTCTCGAGGCCTAACACTTTTTCAACTTCGCCGACTTCTTTGGGATCAAGACGATCCCTGCGATTATTGCGAAACTTATTAAAAACCTCTTTTTGCATTTTAGCGATATCCATCTTAACGGGCTCCTTGCCTCTTTTGGTAAAAACTTTTTCAAAGGCGGTAAATACTTGCTGTTTTTCAACACGATTTACATGCGGCAAACCGCCTTTTTTTGACGCCTTATTAACTACATCTTTTAAGGTTCTAATAGCGCTTTTGCCGGGCTTACCATAAAAATTAGGCATATTTCAAAATTAAATTAGTTATAGCGTATTCTTGCCTCTGATGCAAAATTTATAAAACTATGCTATTATATATGTATAATCATTTTACCATAAATTAAAAACCAATACAAATGAGCAATTCACCAAAAGAAGTCATATCCGCATTTATTTATAAACATAAAAATTTTTTAACCATAACCATTATAATCTTAATCGCCGCTTTTTTTCGCCTTTGGCAGATCACCCAATTGCCAGGCGGACTCTTCCCTGACGAAGCGGCCAACGGTTTGGATATCAACAGCATCCTCCAAGGCGATCGTTCTCCTTTTTTTGAAAGAGGAAACGGACGCGAAGGATTATTTTTTTATCTGTTGGCGTTTTCCGTAGAATTATTCGGCCGCGGACCATGGCAGCATCATATTGTTTCGGCGCTTATCGGGGTTGCGGAAGTCATTGTTCTTTTTTTCTTAGCGCGCCGGATGTTTAATTTTAAAACCGCGTCGCTCGCGGCTTTTTTTATGGCTGTTTCCACTTGGCATATCACGCTTTCGCGTACCGCGTTTCGCGCCATAATGGTACCGCTTTTTACCACTTTGGTTTTTTACTATATCGTCCGATTTATCCAAAGCCGCGATGACCGACAAAAAATCTACTCGGCAATCATGGCGGGCGCTTTTTTCGCGCTGGGTTTTTATACTTATATCGCTTATCGCATGATGATAGTCATTCTTCCTGCGCTTTTTGCGATTTTAATTTATGTTAAATATAAATCCTCGCGCCAACTATACGAAACGATTCTTTCTTATAAAAAATATCTTATTATTTCCGCTGTCAGTTTTTTGGTCTTTTTTGCTCCTCTCGGCTATTATTTTTATACTCACCCCGGATCTTTTGTCGGCCGTTCCGGACAAGTTTCCGTGTTCACGGCCAGCCTGAATCACGGCGACCTAGTCGGTACGATTTTGACCGTGGCGGAAAAAACCGCCTGGTCTTTCTTCACCGAAGGAGACTTGAACTGGCGGCACAATGTTTCAGGAATGCCTTTTTTGCCGCCGGCTGTCAGTATTTTCTTTTTGATCGGATTGATCTATGCGCTCTGGCGGTCCGCAAAATATATTTATCATAAAACCGATTTTCGCGACGGGAAATATATTATTCTGATTTTTTGGTTTTTCGCCATGCTCGTGCCGGAACTTACGACCGCCGAGGGCATTCCGCATGGCTTGCGCTTGATCGGAGTAATGCCGGTGGTTTTTATTTTTCCGGCAATAATTTTGGCGAAAATCATAAATTACGCGCTTAATAAATTTAAAAACAATTCTAACGCTATTAGCCTTGCGACATTCGCCCTTGCGTTCTATATTGCCATGCTCACTGCCGGCGCGTTTAATGCTTATTTTGTTTATTACGCCAATTCCCCGGAGGCATATTACGCTTATCGGTCAGACTTGACTTCCGTCAGCGATTATTTAAACCAGCGAAATGATAAAATAAAAACTTACTTATCTCTTGATAAATTTTCCGAGCAAACAGTGCTATATTTTACAACCCTGACAAATAATCCTTACATCCTTATTACGCCTGAAAAATCATACGAGGTAAAATTAAAAAAAGGCGATCAAATCATTTTTACCCAGTCAACTTTATTTGATATTAAAAAATTCAGGCAATATCATCCGAAAGCGCGCTTAACCATTGAAGAAAAAAATAAATTTGGAGAAACAATAATGGCAGTCTTTGAAGAATAAAATTTAAAATTCATAAATCATAAATCTTTAACTATGGCTTTAAATAAAACAAAATTGTATCTGCTCGCGATCATACTTATTGGCTCCATTCTCCGCCTTTACAACATCACCGCTGTTTCGCTTTGGCACGATGAAGCATTTTCCGCCTTGCTTATACGCTATCCTTTCAATGAAATGATCCAACGCATCATACTTGATGTCCACCCGCCTCTTTATTACATAATACTCCGTATTTGGGATATTGTTTTAGGCGACAGCTTGCTCTCTTTGCGTCTTTTCTCCGCGTTTTTTGGAATTCTAACGATATTTTTCACCTATCTGTTTGTCAAAGCTGCGTTTAAATATGAAAAACTTAGTTTAATTGCGGCCGCTTTCATCGCGATAAATCCTTTTCAGATCCAATACGCGACCGAAGCCAGAATGTATACGCTTGGCACATTTTTAATAATGTTTTCGAGCTGGCTTTTGGTCAAAGCGATTGAAGCGCATAATACCTCCGAAAAAGAAACGCTAAAAAACGCCTGCGATATCTCTATTAAAAAATGCGACTGGATCAGCGGTTTAGCCGATAAAAAACCGGCGCCGAAAAATATATTCGCAAGCCTGAAGGCGGGAATAAAAAAATATCGCTGGTGGATATTATATGGCGTAAGCGCGGCACTGGCTATTTATACGCATTATTATTTGATCTTTTCCGTAGCCGCCCAAGCGCTATTTATGATTTTCTGGGCAATTAAAAATTATGGCTTAAAAATTGCCGAATGGATAAAAAGCGAAAACGTCAAAGGCGCGGCTATCGCCTACTGCACCTCTTTAATAATATTCCTGCCTTGGCTGCCGATACTACTCCGTCAGCTCGGCCAAGTCGAAGAAAATTATTGGATTCCCGCGATGGACCGTTATTCGATCCCCAATACCATATTTCATATTTTTACCGGCACAAATATTTATACTGCCAATGATAATCTTATACTAATCTCATTGGCAATTCTCGCGATTTTTGCCTTCGCGCTAAAACGCGAACAAAATAACTATAAATGGCTTGTGATCTTTTCGTTTTTTATTCCATTTGCCATATCAGCCATTCTTTCTTTCAACAGATCTTTATATCTTGACCGTTATTTTGTTTTTGTCGGCTTGTTCTATCTGATAATTCTTGCTATTTTCATAGAGTCAATAACAAAAAGGCTTCTGAAAAAAATTATTTTTAGCATTCTCGTGATCAGCAGTATTTTATTGTTCCTGAGAGGCTGGCAAAATACCAGCCCGACCGGAAAACCGGGAATGGCAGGCGCCTCGGAATATTTATTCAAGAACGCGAATCCGGAAGACAAGGTATACATCAACTCATCATTTATCTTTTTTACCTATAAATATTACGCTTATAGAAAATATTTCGGTAATGGGTATCCCTCAAACTTTAATCCAAGCATGATAATCGAAGAAAGAAATGCTTTTCCCGATCAGCGGCTGTATCCGGAATATCTGACTCCTTTGCTTTACGCGCCGGGCCTGACGGCATTAAGACAAATCCCCCATTTTTCCGGCACTGCTTTGCTGACAGATTATGATCTCCTGACTGATTTTAATAAAAATATAAGACGGGGAGAAATTATTTGGCTCGTTTGGACTACAGGATTCGGCAGCGATAAACCGAATGTACCCCAAAACTGGATACAAGTAGACGAAGCGGGGTTCCAAGATGTTTTTGGTTATAGAGGATGGATCGTAGTGACAAAATACAGAGTGCAATAAATTAATTTTGACTTTATCCGCAAAAAAAAAGCAGAAAATTCATAATTTTATGAAATAATTTCCACTATTTAAGCGCTGTTAATCCTTACGCATTTGTCTGATAGCCGCTTCCGCCAGGATTTCCAGACTTTGCTTTGTTTTCATATGGTCCTGTTTTTGGTACACCGTCATTGCTTTCTTTACTGTCGTTCATTTGAATCTCCTTTTTTTGTTCTTTTGCGAAGTTAACTCACCAACTCCTCCTTTTTTATCTCAGAATTGGCAACTTCCTTGTAATAATTATCAACTATCACTGGGAAATTGCTAATCCGCTGTTTTTGTCATCCTGAACTTGTTTCAGGATCTTTTATGCTCAATAAAAAATAAAGAGATTTGATTCTCTTTATTCCTGAAAAATATAAAATTGTCCGCTTCTATTGCTTCCATAAGCGCTTTTGGCCATCATAGCTTTGTCCTTGCTGTGTTTTATCATCATAATGACAAATTGGGCAAAAATAATAGAATCTCTTCTAATCTTTCTACCTTTCTATTATACTCAAAAATATAGTTTTGTCAACCCCTGTCTTGAAACAACAAAAGCATAAATAAAAAAAGAGCGGTGAAAATTTCACGCGCTCAAATTGATTTTATACTTTTAACTTTTAACCGCTTATTGGCCAGCCATAATTTCGACCAATATTCCAAGCTTTTGGATCTTTCAAGTACTCTTGAATGCTTTGTTCCTCCTCGGGTGTTATATAGCCACGCTCTAATCCGACTTTAAGATGCACATCTATGTCTGTCAATGAATGCAGCTCTACGCCGAGTTTTTCCCTTAGGAATTTTTCTGCTCCTTGTTTTCTGTCGAAAACTACGAGTACATCCTTAATTTCGGCTCCCATGTTCCTTATGTTTTTAACAAAGGGTTCTTTTGAGCCGCCGTCTGTTGTCAAATCCTCAACAAGGACTGCTACCTCTCCCGGAAGTATTCCTCCCTCTACGCCTTTTTTTGTTCCGTGAGTTTTGATTTCTTTCCGCGCTATACCGGTTCCTTTTGCCAAATCCTTTGCAATCCATGTAGCAAAAGGTATTCCCCTTGATTCTCCTCCGATGATTACATCGCATTTTCTCATAGCCATTTCCAGTTCAATTTGTGCAAATGCGCTTATCGTGTTCATGAAGGGAGGCCAGGTATTCATTATGGCATTATCGGCATAGATTGGAGATTTAGTCTGATTTTTCAGCGTATGGGGATTACTTTCGTTGACCAGAAAGGCGTTTGGCGTTTCCCAGATTATTATCGAAGTAACAATCGCCGCAAGGTCCTTAAACGGATTCCGATGTTTAAGAGCTAGCTGAATTTTAGGGTCAAAAACCCTAAGAATTCCATTTATTATATCGGGGTCAACGCCGCGAGCTGCACAGTTGGGCATAACAGCATACAAACTACCATCTCCGCCTTTAATTCCGGCTTCAAATATGACTTCGTGCAATAGGATTTTTGGAGCCAGTTCTCTTACTCGTTCATTCATTGCCGCCGCAACAGCATCAAGTTTTCTTTTCTGAAATTGAGTTAAAAATTCTTCTGCCACTTTCATCACCTCTTAGCAATTCAAATCCTCAATATAGTCTGCTACATCTGCCTTGGTCATTGACACAATTCTCATTTTTAGATCACAGCTTTCTTGCTTCTGGCCAGCGAGACAAATACAGATACGTCCGTCTTCGCTTTGCTCGTTGAAGCCGCGACATATCGTTACTTTATCCCAATCGATCTTTTCTATTATACCAGTAAAATTTTTTCTGGCATTTTTTCCGGATATCATTTCGTCATTACAACATCCCTTAATTTGCCGCACAAAGCAAGCGCATAATATAATATTGCCGGCAGCATTTTTTCCTATACATTCCATTTCATCACCTCTTGAAATTTAGTAGTTGAGATGAACTCAACTACTTTTTAGTTGCCTCCATTTCTTCTCTGGCTTTTTCAACTTCTTCCAGAATTCTCTGAATGGCGTCAACTGGAGTACCAATTTCTTTTGGCGGTTTAGTTATAGCTCTGCCAATAATGATCTTAGATGCTCTATTTTTAATTGCCACCGAAGGTGGAGTTACCCTATTTTGATCTGCTGGTTTAATAAACCACAGCGGAGTGATGCCAGGAGTTAGCCTATCTATAGAATCAAGATATTTGAACCTGTTCAAAAATTCCAATTCCTGCGGAGAGCAAACTATCGCATCAATGCCTGCTATAAAAGCATCCTTTGCGAAACTAAGCACGGCCGCTTTTATTGGCATGTGGTATATTAGCTGGCATTCTTCTTCGCTTAGCGATGTCAAAACTGTGACTGCAACAACTCTAGTTAACGGAAGCTTTGGTCTTTTAACTTCAAAGACTTTTTCCGCGCTATCCATAGCTGCACACATCATTTCAATACCGCCTCCCGCCATTACCGTTACAAGGTCTGCCCCAAAATTTGCGTATTCTTCTATGCGATTTGCAACCGTACTGGGTATATCGTGTAATTTCGGATCTGCCATTACAGTTTCACCGTATTTTTTCAGTTCCCTGATTGCATTTTCTGGACCTGCCGCATCCAATAGGTTGTTGGCTTTAAATCCTCCAGCTAGACCTTTTAATGTTTCAGCAAGTTCATATGCTTTTTCTGGCGACATTCCGTCTAATGCCACCAATACTGGATTTTCTTTCATTTAACCACATCCTTAATTCATTTTTTTGTTTCTTTTGTGTTCTCATTCAATTCACAGGAAAATTTCCTTAAACCAGAAGACAAGCGCAAATTCCGTTTGTTCGAACGCATAGCCCGTCTTTTTTAAAATCGGAGTGCGCGCAAATAAAATTTGGCTTGGTCGCTGTTAATTTCGTATTCTTTTTTTTCTTAATTTCTGTCAATTTATCACCTTATTTATATCCCTTTTCTTTCACCGCCACATTCTCTGCAAGCATCGCAGCTGCTATCACCGCAAAGATTTTCAAAAGGTACTTCGCCTTTCAAAAGCGCTTCAGGCGGAATTATATTCGCGGATTTGCAGCTTCCGCAATGTTTTTTTTCGCCCGGATATTTAAAAGTTTCCTTCTTCATTTCCGTTTTTCGTCTTGGCGACTCAATGTATCCCAGCCGTAAATACTTTGACTTCTTTCCGACTACATCTTTTTTCCATTCTTCTAATGGATCCTTAGTCGAATCATCCCCGTCTTCCATTATGCCTTTCTTGGTTCTTATATCCAGCGGTTCAATTCCAACTCTCATGTCTTTTGCCATCTTTTCACCTCTTGGGAAAACAACATGGGCATTGTCCCGTTGTTTCGTCAATCAATTCGCCGTCAGCCCTTTGCTTCAATTGAGCAGGGGGTTTTTCCTCTTCTATCTTTTCTCTTGCCATATTTTCACCTTCCTTAAATTTTAAGGGAACAATTTTTATCCCGAACCTTATATGGTTTGGGGCCTCCTTATTAAAAAAGGAAGATAAAATCTCCCCTCGAACCAAAGATTAGCACATTCAAATACGTATGTCAAATTCATTGTTTTGCCTCATT
>JAUYBG010000008.1 GCA_030693205.1 bacterium | reverse complement strand
TTAAAATAAAGATTATAAAAAAATTTAATTTGCTTTTCAACCCATTAGAAATTATTGAAGCCATATTATTTTTTTAAAAACCGCTTTAGTTTATAATAATTACCTATTTTTAACGGGTTAAATAAAAATCCAAAAAAATTACCTGATTCCATAATTATTATACTACTTTTTGCTTCGCTATGCAAAGAGTGTTTCTTGGCTTTATATAATTATTATTCCATTACAAGCCCATTTTAGCGTAATCGAGAGTGCTTAAAAACCAGGGAATGATAAAAATAAGCCCGATCAAAGGCAAAATGAATATCGCGACATTAAAAATCGCCGACCAAAAAAAATATTTCCTTGTTTTCTCGACGGATTCATAGACAGCATCGATTTTCTTGTTATTTTCGTCTATTTTTTTTAAAATCTCCAGTTCAATATTTTCCATTTTTTATTTAATAAAAATAAAGCCGTAATGATAAGCGTCCGGATGCCATTGTTTGATCTGTTTAAAACCACTGATAGTTGCAGCGATCTGAACTTGATCCTCTGTAACGCGATTTTCTTCAGGAGGGCCTAAAACGATCTTGCCGCCGGCCCAATCAATTACGATAAGCTTTCCTCCGGATTTTAAAACCCTTTTCGCTTCCCGAAAAATATTGGCTTTGTTTTCCAGCTGAAACAGAAGATTCGATATCACAACAAAATCCACCGAAGAATCAATGATCTTTGTGCTGTTTTCTTTTTCCAGATCCGCTTGAACAAGTTCAATATTGATCAGGTTTTCCATTTTAGCTTTTTTATCAATAACTTCCAACGCGCTTGGCAAGATATCAACCGCAAAAATTTTTCCTTTCGATTTAACGGCTTTGGCCAAAGGAATGACAAAATATCCGGCGCCGGAACCAAAATCGGCCACAATACTGCCGCTGTCGATGCCGAAAGAATCTACGATTTTTTGCGGATCCATAAACGATGACGAAACTTTATTGGGCTGAATAAACATAGTGTTAATTTAATTAATTAACTGATTTAAATTATAAATAATTCAAAAAACAAAACAATCTTTATTCTCAATGACAAATGACTAATGTCAAATTTCCAATCAATGTCAAATGCTTAAATGTCAAATTTAATTCTTTTAATTTTGTCATTTGGATTTTGGATTTGATTTGTCATTAGAAATTCATCATTTGACATTCGATGTTTCTATAGTATCGTCGCTGAGGCTATTTTATCTTCAGCGTTTAACCGCATAATTCTCACTCCTTGCGTGGCGCGGCCCAAGTTAGGAACGACGGAAATCTCCAGTCGGATGATTTGCCCTTTTTGAGAGATAACCAACAAATCTTTCTTTTCGGTCTCTTCGTCGATCACGGCTCCTTGGACGATTATACCGGTTTTAGAATTGACTTTTGCGGTCTTAATGCCGGACCCTCCCCTTCCTTGCACTTTATATTCTTTTAAATTAGTGGTTTTGCCAAACCCATTTTCCATTACAATAAGCAGTTTTTGATTCTTAACATCCGCTTTTTGCTTGCCCTCCATAGCCTTGGCGGCGGAGGAATTGCTTACAACATCCATAGCGCGAATAAAATCCCCTTTCTTGACCCTGATACCCCTGACACCTCCGGCTGTGCGTCCCATCGGACGGATTTTTGTTTCTTTGAACCTGATAGACTGGCCCTTTGCTGTCACCATGATCACTTCGTCTTTGCCAGAAGTAATGCGCGCCCATTTCAGTTCATCACTGCCTTTTATTTTTATGGCAATGATCCCGCTTCGGCGGACATTATCAAAATCAGACAGACTGACTTTTTTTATCATTCCTTCCTGGGTCGCCATGACAATATAATTTTCTCCGCTGGAATCCGGTATTTTTTTATTGACCATGGTCGAGGTGACTTTTTCATCCGCGCCGAGCTGGAGGAAATTCACGATCGCCTGGCCTTTGGCAATCCGGGAAGCTTCCGGAATTTCAAAAGCCTTGGTCTGAAAAACTTTTCCGCGATTAGTAAAAAACAAAAGATTGTCGTGGGTATTGATCCTCAATACGCTTTCCACCACATCTTCTTCTTTGGTAACCGCTCCGATTATGCCTTTTCCGCCGCGCTTTTGGGTATGATAAACATCAGGATTCATTCTTTTTATATAACCCTTGTGCGTCATCAGCATCACGTTTTCATCGTCAGGGATCAGATCCTCGTCGCTAAATTCTCCCAGCGCTCCTTTGATGATCTTGGTTCGGCGTTCATCGCCGTATCTGGCTTTAATTGCCGCCAGTTCCTCGCTGATTATTTTTATTATTCTCTTGGGATGAGCCAAAATATCTTTATAGTCTGCAATTTCTTTTTGTTTTTGTTCCAGTTCATCCTCGATCTTTTTTCTTTCCATGCCGGACAAAGTTTGCAGCCTCATTTCCAAAATAGCCGTAGCTTGAATAGAGGAAAGCTTGAAATTTTTCATCAAGTCGTCGTGGGCGATCTCTTTGGTCTTGGCTTTTTTGATGGTTTTGATCACCTCGTCAATATGTTTCAGCGCTTTGGAAAGCCCTTCGAGAATATGGAGCCTCTCTTCGGCGCGGCGCAATAAAAATTTCGTCCGGCGCGTCACCACGATTATCTGATGATCAATATACTGCGAAAGGATCGCTTTCAAGTTCAGTATTCTCGGCTCAAGCCCTCCGACCAAAGCCAGCATATTCATATGAAAAGTTTTTTGCAGATCAGTCATTTTGAAAAGCGAATTCAGCACTCTCTGCGGATCAGCCTCGCTTTTAAGTTCTATGATCATTCGAATTCCGTCTTTGTCCGATTCGTCGCGAAGATCGCGGATTCCTTCGATCTTTTTATTTTTTACCAAATCTGCGATCTTGATCAAAAGTTCGGCCTTGTTGACCTGATAAGGCAATTCATGGACGATGATCTGCCAGCGGCCTTTTTTCGCCTCGGCGATTTCCGCTTTGGCGCGCGCCACCACTCCGCCTTTGCCGCTTTGATACGCCGCTTTGATGGCTTTTGCGTT
>JAUYBG010000007.1 GCA_030693205.1 bacterium | reverse complement strand
CGCAGATTAGGATAATTAAAGGCGAGATGTCGAGGAATAAGATTGTGGAAATTATTGGAATATAAAAATCCGAGCCTAGAAATAGGCTCGGATTTGTCATCCTGAATTTATTTCAGGATCTATAACACATGGATCCCGAAATAAGTTCGGGATGGAACGATAAAGTACTCTTTATCGTTCCACTTTTCCGTCGTATTTTCCGGTTTTGGTTTTGATTCGGAGTACATCGCCTTCCTTGATATGAAGCGGAACATCAATAATAAGTCCGGTTTCCAGTGTGACAGCTTTGGTGCCGGCGGTTTCGCGGTCGCCGCGCACTCCCGGAGGGGCATCAACAACTTTCAGATTAACTTCACTCGGCAGATCGATTACCAAAGGAGTTCCTTCAAAACTTTTGATCTTTAAGGTCATTCCTTCGATCAGATAGCCGGCATTTTCTTTTAATTGTTCTTTGGTAAAAGAAATTTGCTCATAAGTCGCTTCATCCATAAAATAAAAATTGTCTCCATCTCGATATTGAAATTGCGCTCGGGTGTCATCCAATTTAATTTCTTCCAAAACCGCGGCGGGTTGGAAAGTTTTTTCCAGCACTGAGCCATTAAGCAGGTTTCTTAACTTAGACACGGTAGTCGCTTCTCTTTGCTGTTTGGAGCGAAAAAAGCGGTCCACTACTTCGTAAGGGATACCGTCTATTTTAATGTAAGTTCCTTTCTCTAGTTCTCTGATTGAAAGCATAATACAACGATTTAAGATTCAAGATTTATGATTTAAAAATAAAGTCAAATTCATTCGTAAATCTTGAATCTTAAATCGTAAATCAGCATTTAATAAAACTAAGGGTTTTTACCCTCTATTAATTATATATTAGGCTTTTAAAGATTTTTTGTCAATGAATTATCTTACCAAATCAAAAATTTTTCTTTATCTGTGCTTAAGTTTTTCTTTTGGGGTTTTTATCGCTTCTTTTTTAAAAATTCCGGTTTTGGTATTATTTGCCGCAGCGATAGCTGCCGTTATTTTTATTAGTATTTTTTGGCGGAAGAAAAAAATAACCATAGTTTGTTTCGCGGCAATTTTTGTGATTTTAGGAATTTATCGTTTCCAAGCAGTTTCAGAAAAGGCGAACACGGAAAATATTTACGGTGATTTGAATAAAAGTGTTATTTTCCAAGGTTTAATTGTCACGGAGCCGGATAACCGGATCAAAGATACGCAGTATGTGGTAGAAAATCAGGATCTAAAAATTAAAAATCAAAACTATGGTAAAATTTTGGTGACAATGCCGCATTATCCGGCTTATCAATATGGTGATTTGGTCGAGATTGAAGGAAAATTAAAAATTCCGGAAAAATTCAATTCTTTTGACTATCAAGAATATTTGGCGAAAGATGATATATATTTTACAATGTATTCTCCCAAAACTAGCTTTATATCCTCCGGCCTTGGAAATCCTGTTTATAGCGCGATTTTTAGCTTTAAGAATGTATTTAAAGAAAGAATTGGCCGCTTATTGGCAGAACCGGAAGTTTCGCTTTTAAACGGCCTTTTGTTAGGAGAACGATCGGGAATGGGCGAAAAATTGAAAAATGATTTTTCGATTACCGGCACCAGTCATATTGTGGCGGTTTCCGGATTCAACGTGACAATCATCGCGATTATAATATTGGAACTTTGCTTATTCGCGGGATTTTCCAGGAATCAAGCGTTTTGGGTTAGTCTATTGGCGATAATTTCTTTTATTATAATGGTTAGCGCTCCCAGTTCGGCGATCAGAGCGGGGATTATGAGCGGTCTTGTGATGGTGGCAATTCGGGCAGGAAGACTGAATACTATTTCAACGGCGATTGTTTTTGCGGCGACTTTAATGATCGCGGTTAATCCCAAGATTTTGCGGTTTGATGTCGGTTTCCAGCTTTCTTTTTTGGCGGTAATGGGACTGGTGTGGGTTTATCCGATTTTGGATCATTATCTGAAAAAACTGCCGGATGTTTTGAAGATCAAGAGTATGCTCTTGATCACAATTTCAGCGCAGATTATGGCTTTGCCGGTCTTAATTTATAATTTTGATCGTTTGTCTATTGTTTCTCCGCTGGCTAATATTCTGATATTGCCTTTTGTGCCGTTGGCAATGGCTCTTGGATTTTTGGCGGGGATTTTTTCTTTTATTTGGATCGTACCGGCAAAAATAATCGGATATTTTACTTGGATTATCCTGACTTATCAAATAAGAACGATCGAATATCTGGCGTCTTTGCCATGGGCATCAGTGGAGATTTTTAATTTCGGCATTGGGTCGTTTGTTGTTTATTATATGATTGTTTTGGCTGTTATAGTTTGGGATTGGCGAAAAAGGGAAAGCGTTAAAATTTAAAATATGAATAAAGCAAGAAAAACCAAACTTATTTTTATCGGAATTTTAGTTGCAGCTAATTTTATTTTATGGAGTGTGTTTTTTTCGATTGATTCCGGCAATGATCTTAAGGTAACTTTTTTTGATGTCGGCCAGGGAGATTCTCTTTTGATCGAAACGCCAAATCGCGGCAAAATTATTATTGACGGCGGTCCGGACAAATCGGTATTGGCAAAATTAGGGCGTCATTCTTCTTTTTATGATAGAGCGGTAGATATTTTAATTATTACTCATCCGGACAGTGATCATTTGGCCGGCGCGGTGGAAGTGGCGAAAAATTACGATATCGGACTGATTCTGGTGAATGGAAAAAAATGCGCCACTAAAATTTGCGCGGAGTTTGATAAGATCGTGGAAGAAAAGAAAATAAAAGTTATAGCCGCGCAAACCGGTCAAAAATTTGATTTTGGGAATAATATAAAAATGGATATATTTATGCCAAATATCGCGCTTGCCGCGAGCGGCAAAGACGAGGATAATAATTTTTCCATAATTTCCCGTCTTGTTTACGGCGCGGATTCTTTTCTTTTTATGGGCGACGCGGAAGATAAAGAGGAAATAGATCTGATAAACGCTTGGCCGGATCTGACAGCGGAAGTTTTAAAAGTGGGCCACCACGGGAGCAAGAATTCCAGCAATCAATTATTTCTGGAAAAAATTAAGCCGAAGTTTTCCGTTATTTCCGTAGGCGCGAAAAACAGATACGGGCATCCGACAAGCGAAGTTTTGGAAAAGCTTGAAGCGCTCGGCGCAAAAATTCTTCGTACGGATTTAAGCGGGGATATCAGGATTAAAAGCGATGGCGCGGGCGTGGTTCTTGCCAATTGATTTTTATTGTGATAAAATAGAAAAATCTTCAAAGCAGTATTAATATAAATATTTTAAAAACATGACCTTAGTTTCAAAAGCAGAGAGAACCTTGTTGTTGGTGAAACCCGATGGAGTCAAGCGAGGGTTGATTGGTGAAACGATTCATCGCCTTGAACAGCGAGGATTAAAGATAATCGCTCTTAAAATGGTTCAGCCAACCGAAGAGCATATAGAAGGATTTTTGCCTAAATCCGATAAATGGCTTGAAGGTATGGGCAATAAAACTTTAGGAACTTATACGCAGTATAATATTGATCCTATTAAGGAATTAGGCACTAATGATCCATTGAAAATCGGCAAGATGATCAAAAAGTGGTTGGTTGATTTTTGGATGTCCGGTCCGGTGGTGGCGATGGTTGTTTCCGGAATTCACGCTATTGATATGACGAGAAAGATTGTCGGCAATACTCTTCCTGCGAAAGCGGATATGGGAACAATTCGCGGAGATTATTCGGTGGATTCGCCGGCTTTGGCGAATATGGACAAGCGCGCGATTCACAATGTGGTTCACGCGTCGGGAGATCCGGAAGAAGCGGCGCATGAAGTTTTACATTGGTTCGCGCCGGAAGAAATTCATGACTATAAGCGCGCCGAGGAAGATATAATGTTTTAATGCCACTTCGATTCCTAATTTTTATAGGCAAACTATTATGTTTGCCTATTTTGTTTTTGTGGATAAATAATCTTGACGGTTTTTTTATATCGTGTATAATAAAACTATCAATGAAATTCTATGGAAAATATAGCTAAAAGACAATTTATTGCAGTCGGTTTGTTGTTGAACTCACATAGCGGGATGTCTTTTGGTTATAAATTATAGAATAAATTAGTTTAAAATAAAAACCGAAGACAGCCCGCAAGGGCTGTCTTTTTTGTTTAGAATTTTATGGGCACTTGGCCAAAGACCGGTGAAGGCGCTCGGCTACAACCGAGAGACTCGGGTTCAAATCCCGAAGAGCCCATCTTCCTGGAAAGGAAAAAATACAGTTCTTTAAAATAAGGAGGAAAATATGATAGAAGATAATGTTTTTTGCAAAGAAGCTGATGCTTCTTGTGTATCGGCAGAGTTAAAAAAAATGGGTTTTACGGTTATACCCAAAGAAGTAACAGTCGATGACAGAAAAGCAATAGATAAAATATTGCAAATTAAAAATGTGGCCAAGTTTCATATTTCAAATGGACCTTGGGGAACATTGATGAGATCGTCGGGAAAAATAAGAGTCGAAAAAGGCTTGAATTTTTATTCGCAAAACCCAAGTTAAGATACAAGTATGGTTTATTTGTATCTTTTTTTTATTCAAAAAACCGCCAAGCCGGCGAGTAATTTTTTGTTTAAATACCTATGTGATAATATTTTAAAAGAATTTTTATTCATATCTCAAAGCTTCAATCGGGTTTTTATGCGCCGCTTTGTAGGCCGGATAAATTCCGAAAATAAGCCCGATCAGCGTAGAGACGGTGATGCCGACAAGAGCGGCATAAAGAGGAAAAGTAAAAGTCCAACTCGTTGACACAACTTTGCTTAAAATTAAAGTGGCGAGATATGATATTCCTGCGCCGAGTATTATTCCGATAATTCCTCCAGCGGCGGTCAACAGGACAGCTTCCATTAGAAATTGCGTTAAAATATTATTGTCAGTCGCGCCTAGAGCTTTTCGAAGGCCGATTTCTCTGGTTCTTTCTGTTACCGAAACGAACATAATATTCATAATTCCGATTCCGCCGACTACAAGTGAGATTGCCGCCACAGAGATCAAAAGCCAGGTGAGAATTCCGGTGATCATTTTGGCGGAATTCGCGATATCAGCCTGGGTCATTACGTGAAAATCGTCTTTGGTCGGATCGGTTATTCCGTGCAATTCTCTTAAGGTTAATTTTATATCATTGGCGGTTCGCGCCAGGTCATTTTCGCTAATCGCCTCCACCATTATGGAATTAAAATGGTTTATTCCCATCAGGTCTTTTTGAGCGGTGCTGTAAGGTATTACCACCACTTCGTCAACATTGATTATGGAAACTTGGCCTTTGGGAGGCAGAACGCCGATAACGCGAAAATTCTTGTCTTTGATCTTGATATTTTCTCCGATTGCGGTGGAAAGGCCGAAAAGTTTTTCTTTTACTTTTGAGCCGATGACGGCCACGGTGGCGTGTTGTCTGATTTCTTCATCGCCAAAAATTATTCCTTCCGCCGGCTGGATATTCAAAACTCTTGATAAAAAAGCGGAAGAACCGATGGTCATGGCGCGATATGTCTGTCCTTGATAGGAAACAGAACCCGGCACTATGACATTAGGCGTAAGGTCTTTTAATCCCGGCACATTGGCTTTGTTTTTTAAAGCGGCAAGGTCTCGTTCTTTGAGAGAATCGCTGAGAATGGCGGTGAAATCCGATGGTCCTTGAGGTTCGCGGCCAGGCTCGATGATTATCGTTTTTGATCCGAGTCCGCTGATCTGTCCGAGGATCATTGCTTGAGCGCTGTCGCCAATAGCCACTACGACAATAATCGCGGCAATGCCGATAACAATTCCGAGAATGGTGAGAATAGACCTTGACGTATTGGCTCTGAGCCCCATCAAAGCGGTTTTAAAAGCTTGATAAATATCCATAGTTTAAATATGATTTGTTGGTGTCGGGCTTATTTTACAAAATGATTCGTGGCACGGCGAACGTGAGTAATTTTATCGCTTTCAACTTTTCCGTCGCGAATATTAATAATTCGCTCGGCAAGTTCCGCGGTGTAAGTTTCATGGGTGATCAGAATGATCGTATGTTTTTTTTCTGCGTTTAATTTTTGCAGGATTTCCATAATAACCTGGCCAGATTTGGAATCAAGATTGCCGGTTGGTTCATCAGCGAATATTATTTGTGGATTATTGATCAAGGCGCGCGCGATTGCCACTCTTTGGCGTTCGCCTCCGGAGAGCTGAGAAGTCGCATGATTGATTCGATGGGAGAGGCCCACTTGTTCTATGGCTTTTAGCGCCATTTTATTCCAAAGAGATTCTTTTATGCCGGAGTAGAGAAGGGGGAGCTTTACGTTTTCTAATACTGTAGTGCGGGCAAGTAAGTTGAAGGATTGGAAAACAAAACCCAATTTTTCATTTCGGATGTGAGCGATCTCTTCGTCCGAATAATCGCTTGCTTTTTTCCCGTCAAAAATATAGCTGCCGCCGGTTTGCTTATCAAGAAGCCCGAGGATGTGGAGAAGGGTCGACTTGCCGGATCCGGAAGGTCCCATGATCGCGACAAATTGTCCGCGGGGAATATCAAAAGAGATATCGCAAAGAGCGGCAGTTTTTGTTTCTCCATCTTCAAAAACTTTTTCTAAATTTTTGACGGAAATGATAAGAGAGGGCGTTTTTTTATGAATAGTTTTTTCTGAATTCATCTTCTTTTTTACTGCGTTACTGAGATTATTATTTTTTCTCCGGCGTTAAGTCCGGAAGTTATTTCAATATTGCCGTCAGAACCGCGGAGCCCTGTTTCAATTTTCCGTTCTTCTTGTCGGCCGTTTCCCGCATCAATCAGGACAAATTTTTGACCGTCTTTGGTTATTACTACGCGTTGGGGGATGGCAATAACATTTTCTTTTTTCGCGGTTAGAATATCAATATTAGCGGTCATACCGGATTTGATTTGATCATCTTTTTTGGTGAATTCCAGAGTTGTTTTATAGGTTGACACTCCCTCAATGACAGTTTCCGCCGGATCGATCGAAATTACTTTCGCTTCAAAAATCATGTCGCTGCCATAAGCGTCTAGTGTAATATTGGCGGGATCATTGATCTTTACTTTGGCGATATCCGCCTCGGCAATATTGGCTTCAATTTGGAATTTCGCCTCGCTGATTACGGAAACAATTATAGCATTAGGGGAAATTATCTCTCCCACCTTCGCGTCCTGCTTGGTGACGATTCCGTCAATGGGAGACTTAAGGTAAGATTGGCCGATCTGGATCTCGTAATTACGGACTTGCGCTTCCACTTGTTTCACTTGGGCTCTCTGGGCGTCTATTTGTTCGGAAGCGGAACCGGCTTTTTTAAGAGCCAAGGTATCTTCCGCGCTTCGTAGAGCGTTTTGGGCGCTATTGACGGCGTTCTCAGCCGAATTGATGCTGGTTTGATTTAATATTCTCTGGCTCGCGATCAATTGTTCTTGATTGTTAATACTGGTGATAGCCGCGTTGGTGTTGGTCCATGCTGTATTGACTGAAGCTTTGTAAGCGTCCAAGGTGGCCGAGGAAAGTCCGGCGGCGTAATTAACCGCGGTGCTCAGTTTGGTTAAAAAATTACGCATTATGATCAATTGGTTTTCCGAGTTGATCAGGGAATTGTCCAACCCGGGATAATCGGAAGGAGTATTATCAACTTCTGATTTTAAAGCCTTAAGAGCCGATTCGGCCAGAACACGCTGAGATTCAGCGTCTGTTTTAGCTTGTGAATTGGTAGTGGTAAAGGTCAGCTGGGGATTGCTGGTTGTAGCATTAGAAAACAGACTGGATATTTGGGTGTTGAGCGCGTTGTCGGATTTCGCATAGGCGTCGTTGAGAATATCTTTTACTTTTCCATAAAGGTTGGCCAGATTGATGCTGGCGGTTTGTTTAGCGTTTTCCAAACTTGTTTTTGCGTCAGCGAGAGAATTTTGAGCGCTGGAAACGCCGGTTTCGGCTATTTTTATTTCTTCCGGCCTGGTGCCGCGAGTCAATTCATCCAGTCTCACTTTAGCGCTTTCTAATTGGGCCCTCGCGCCGGACAAACTAGCCGAAAGCTCCGCGCTATCGATTGCGGCAAGTATTTGGCCGGCTTTTACGCTGTCGCCGATCTTGGCGGAGACGCTGTTTATTTTTCCCGATCTTTCAAAAGCCAGATCAAGGCTTTCGGCCGATTTGATCTTGCCGGTGACGCTCACTTCTTGCGTGAGATTTTTATTTTGCGCCACGATAAAATCATAAGAAGGTGCTTTTGGCTTCGATAAATAATTATATCCGGCGACTACTACGATCATAAGGACAACGATCGCGATAATGGTTTTTGGCCGCTTGATAAATTCAAACATATTTTTATTGATATTATTTAATCGTTTGTTAGCTCTATATAATTAGTAGTAATACTCAATACTATTAATTATAATACATTATTTGATTAAAGTATATGACATTTGGCTGATTTTTTAATGAAGAAACGACCCACTCTTTAATACATTGATTATAACAAATTATTTCAAAAAAGTTAATTTTAAATTATTAAAAATTTTTACTCGACAATCGTAATATTTACATAGTATTTTACAGAGCATATTAAATAACGGCAAAGTTGCCGTTATTTAATATTTGGTCGGGGTAGCGGGAATTGGACCCGCCTTTACACCCACCCCAAGCCCCGCACCAAAATTTTAATAGTCGGGCTAATGGGAGTCGAACCCATCGTTACGCCCACCCCAAGGGTGTGTGTTACCGCTACACTATAGCCCGTTAAATTTGGTGCGGGGTAAAGGTGTGTGCCTGTCCCGTATCATCCGCCTATTGGCGGATTGGTTCTGGGGTTACCGATACACTATACCTCGTGCGAAATAATTTCTATATAATTTTTCAGCCCAAAGCTTGCTGCCTGGGGCTGAATTTAAAATACGCGTTACAAATTTATTTCTTATTCGCGCTTTTGATGCAGGTAGTGCAAATGCGCATTCTTTTGCCATCAATTGTCGTATTTTGCAAATTTATTTGCTGGGTGCGCTTGGAAGCGATATTGGAATGGCTTCGGCTTTGGGATGATTTTGGTCCGCGACCGCATTTTTCACAAACTCGGCTCATAGAATTATTTTATTAATTGATTAGTTTTATATAATTGATTGTTTAAATTTAACATAAATATGAATTTTTGGCAAGCTCATTGCGATTTTTGTAAAGGGGAAATAGAAATGTCCTACTTTTAGTTATCCACATGTGGACTTTCTATTTATTTTCTATTATAATAATATTGTGGTATAATATTATTAAGTAATAAGAGATATGATTACAAAAAAACAAACAGAAGTTTTGGATTTCATAAAAAGTTATCAAAGAAAAAAGAAATATGCTCCCTCTTTGGAGGAAATAAGGAAGCATTTTAAGCTTGCATCAGTATCAACTGCTCATTTTCATGTTAAACGACTTCAGGGTAGTGGATTTTTAGTTAAAGAAGAAAATCACCCAAGGGCAATTTCGACAAAAAAAACAATTTTAACAATAGAAGTTCCATTGGTGGGAACAATAGCGGCGGGGCAGCCAATAGAAGCGGTTGAAGTTTTTGAAGAATCAATTGTGATTCCAAAAAATGAAATAAATACTACTTTTAAACACTATGCTTTGCGAGTGCGGGGAGATAGTATGATAGATGAAGGAATTTTTGATGGCGATGTTGTTGTAATAAGAGAACAAAAAGCGGCGGATAACGGTCAAACGGTAGTTGCTATAATTGATAATAACGAAGCAACATTAAAAAAGATTTATAGAGAAAAAAATAGATTTAGACTGCAGCCAGCCAATCAGGCGCTTTTACCTTTATTTAGAAAAGAAGTTGAAATAAGAGGAGTTGTTGAAAAAATTATTCGAAACTTTGATAAAGAAGAAGTGCAAGCAAAGAAAGACCAAAACCACGATTGTCAAACACATAAAATTACTCAAAATGATTCCGATAGCATCTTTTTATCAAAAGAGTATAAATTAAATTCAATTTACAACTTGGATTGTTTGGTGCTTACTAAGCAAATTAAGGATAATTCTATTGATTTAGTTTTTGCAGACCCGCCTTATAATTTAAGTGGCAGTAATTTTAAAATGAAATTTACAAAATCTGGCGGAGCGGACATGAATACTAATAAAGGGAAATGGGATTGTTATACCGATACAGAATTTGAAGATTTTACCAAAAAATGGCTGTCAGAGTGTCACAGAATTCTTAAAAAAAATGGTTCAATTTGGGTTGCTGGCACATATCATAGCATATATATGGTTGGTTATCTTATGAAAAAAATCGGATTTGATATTTTGAATGAAGTTTTGTGGCACAAATCAGATGCAACCCCGAACCTTTCTTGTACGAGATTTGTAGCAGATCATGAAAATTTTATCTGGGCAAGAAAAGGCAAAGGAAATATATTCAATTATAAAGAAATGAAGATAATGAACGGCGGCAAGCAAATGCGTTCAATTTGGACTAAAGGGAAAACAACAGGCGGAAAAAAAATCCACCCAACTCAAAAACCGGAATGGCTTTTAGAGCGAGTGATTTTGTCTACTTCAAATCCTAACAGTATAGTTTTTGATCCATTTATTGGGTCAGGGACAACCGCGGTTGTTGCAAAAAAATTTAACAGATCGTATTTAGGAACAGAGCTTGATCGCGAATATTATAATAAATCAATTAAAAGAATAAACGAAACATTTATATGCAAAAACATTATTTAATTTTAGGCGATGCTTTTGAAGTTTTGACAAAAATGAAAAATAAAGTTGATGCGGCAATTGTTGATCCGCCGTATAATACAGCAAACAAAAACACAAAGATTCTCAAAGGTAGAAAAGCAAGGTCTTCTGATTTTGGCAAGTGGGATTATTTTGCTGATAAAGAATACCTCGATTTTACAAACGAGTGGATAAAATCGCTTAAACCAATATTGAAAGACAACGGGAATCTATTAATTTTTTGTAAAATGGAATACATAAGCGATATCAAAAGGATATATGAAAAATTAGAATTTAAACATCACGGAACAATTATTTGGCATAAAACAAATCCAGCTCCCCAAATAAGAAAAACTGGTTTTTTATCTTCTTGCGAGGCTATATTGTGGGCAACAAACGGTTTTGATAATAAAAAAATATCATATACTTTTAATTTTTCAAAACAAAACGAGATGCATAATTTCGTGCAATCTCCAATTTGCATGGGTAATGAAAGAACAACGCACCCAACGCAGAAGCCTAAAAAAATAGTAGCTCATCTTATAAAAATATTTACAAATGAAAATGATTGGATTGTAGATTGTTTTGCCGGTAGCGGAACCTTAGCTGACACAGCAGATGAGCTGAAAAGAAATTCAATAAGCATAGAAAAAGATAATGAATATTTTAAAATAATGGAAGACAGGCTAAAGAAAATTAATAATATTAAATTAGTGAAAGTTAAGGAATTAAAACTTATTAAAACAAAATAAGACAGCATAGCCGTCTTATTTTCTACTCGAATTTTAAATTCATTTCTTCAGCTTTTTTCTCTTTCCAATTTATTTTATATGCATGTCTTTGGTTATCCTTCCCGATGCATAAAAAAATATCGGGTATCCTGTCATTGTGATCTTTTTTGGGTTGCTCATATAATTTTAAGATTTTAGCTAAATCAAATTTTTCTTCTGCGAAAATCCAAACATTTTTGAAAGCATTGTTATTTTGATGATTGTGGTCAAGATAACTATTCCAATTGTGCTCCAGCTCTACTTTTTGCAGGGTTCCGCCTGAAAAAATCAATTCAACATCTGGTCCGCCAGAACTTATTGTTCGCACATCAACAACTTCTTTTTTGTCTATGAAAAAGTGGCGATTCCAATTTAAAAACAACCTTAGGAAATTGCTAAACTCATCCTCTTTCCTAACTTCATCGTCAATCTCTTTTTCGCAATATCGATTTCTTAAATCTTCCCATTTATAGTCAAGCCTATTTTTGATATTTTCATTTTCTCCAGAAAATTCAGCAAGCGCTTGAGAAAAAGGATGTAGTGTGTAAATATTACCATTTTTGTCGGTACATTTTTTGCTTATAATATCCACATTTAAAAGGATAGGTTTATGCTGGTATAAGTCCTCGTTTTTAATAGCATAAATTTCATTCCACGGATTATCTCTCGTAGGTATTACAAGAATTGGATGAAGATTATATTTGTGAAATTTTTTACCTTCCCATAAATTTATAATGTTGAATTGTAAAATCGTATTTTTTGAATCAATAAAATTATTAAGCAGTGCTCTTATAAAATATTGATTGTTGTTGCTTTTAAAAACAGCTTCTTTGGGAAAATTTATATTATCCCTTTCCAGCGGCATATCCGGGTTTCTTTTTAACATTGTTTTAACATGGGCTTGCGTTTCCCTAACAGTCAATAACCATGCTTCTGTTTCAAGTAAATTTTTTAATGCCTCGTCATTAGTATAAGCCGATAAGTCTTCATGATTTAAAATAATTTTTCCATTATAAATAGCATTAACTATGCGATTGTCTTTTCCTAAGCTATATGAATTAATAACAGCAGATCCTCTTTTAACCAAACCCCTCCAAGTTAAAAGAGTGGAAAAATTTCCTCTTAATCCGCCGAATCGAGTATCCTCTAAATATTTATAATCTTTTTTATCTACTCTTTGCCGAACAAGATCGCTTTTATAACGATTTGATAATTCTGCAAGGTCATTTGTATTAAAAAAGCTATTGCGATAAAAACCAGCGATATCTAGCGCTAAAAAAAGAATTTTTGGTATTTCTACTCTATACATATTTTTTATTTAAATCATTTGTTTAATCTTACACTAATGCTAACTTAAAATCAAATAATGGATATCTTTCATTTAGCGCGATTGTTTGCTAGAATAATGGCATAAGCAAGTATTGTATTTTTAATGAAAATAATTTCTTGGAATGTTAATGGACTGAGAGCAGTGTTTAAAAAAGGTTTTTTGAGTTGGTTTAAAAAAGCCAACGCCGGGATTGTTTGTTTGCAAGAAATAAAATTGCAGGAAGGCCAGATTCCCGAGCCTCTCGCCGCTCCCGAAGGATATTTTTCTTATTTCAGCTATGCTGCTAAAAAAGGCTATAGCGGAGTGGCGGTTTATACCAGAGAGAAGCCGATTGCGATTGAGAAAAAATTAGGATTAAAAAGATTTGATTCAGAAGGAAGGATTTTGAAATTGGAATTTAAGGATTTTATTTTGATTAATTTTTATATGCCGCATGGCGGAAGAGAAAAAGAAAATTTGGATTATAAGATTGAGGTCTATAAGCGCCTTGCGAAATATTTAGGAAAAATTAAGGGAAAGCCGTTGATCTTGGCGGGGGATTTTAATATCGCGCATGAAGAAATTGATTTGGCGCGGCCGAAAGATAATAAAAAAAATATTATGTTCACGCCGGAAGAGCGCCGGCAGATTGATCGGTTGATCGAATCGGGTTTTACCGATACTTTTAGAAAATTTCATCCGAATGAAGCCGGTCAATATACTTGGTGGCCGTATTTTTCTCTAGCGCGAGACCGGAATTTGGGCTGGAGAATAGATTATGTTTGGACTTCGAAAGACATAACGCCGAAAGTTAAAGATGCTTTTATTCTGCCGAACGTGTTTGGATCGGATCATTGTCCGGTAGGGATCGAGATATAATTTATTAAAAATATTTATGAATGCTAAAATACTGAAGATCACCAGCAAAGACAACGCAAAGATAAAAATCTTAAAACAGCTTGGGCAGAAAAAATATCGCGACGAGAGCGGAAAATTTTTGGTGGAAAACGCAGTTATAATCCACGACGCGGCAAAAGTGGGGATCGTTTTTGACGAGATATTCGTTATCAAAGATTTTATCGAAAAAAATAAAGAAAAATTTGATTTTATTATTGAAAAAAACGGCTCAGGTGAATATTACCTGATCGATGAGAAAATAAATAAGTCGTTTTCTTCAATGGATACTGCGCCGGGAATTGCCGCGGTATATTCCAAGCCGGCAAGAAAGCTCGACCTTGCTCAGCCGATCATTTATCTCAATGCCATTAATGATCCGGGAAATCTTGGCACGATTTTCCGATCGGCTCTGGCTTTTGGTTTGAAAAATATAGTGGTTGATGAGCGTTCGGCCGATGTCTATAATCCCAAAACCATCAGCGCCGCCAAAGACGCGATTTTCAAGCTGAATATCGAATTTGATAAAGACTTAAAAATTTTGAAAGAAATTAAAAGTAAAATGCCGATTTTTGCGACGCGGCTGGAAAAATCGGAAAGCCTCGAGATTTTAACTAAAGAAAAATTATTTTGCGTGGTGCTGGGCAGCGAGTCGCATGGGGTGGAGAAAAAAATTCAGGAAATCAGTGATAATTTTATCCGGATCCCGATGAGCGAAGAAATAGAATCGCTCAACGTCGCCGCGAGCGCCGCGATAATTTTTTACGAGATCTATTCCGAAAAGCATTGACATTCAAGTTTTTTTCTGCTATACCTATTTTGTCCGGAATAAATAATTAAAGGCAAAAAAGCCGTTATTTTGGATTATAAAGAAAAGAGGTAGAAAAATTGATAATAGGTGGAAAAGAAGAAGAAAGAAAGAAAACGATCAAAAAATTCGAGGAAGACAATCCGGGCTTCAAAGTAATTCCGGGAAAGAAAGGCGGACTTGTTCCGAACGTTTTAGCTACAGAAGACGTTCAGAAATTATTTGAGAGTTATCCGCCGAAGACAAGTAAATTTTTGACAATAACCGTAATGCCAGGATCAAATCCCGGTACAGAACAAGTTGTTCCTATTGCATGGACGAGCAATAGCGGAAAAAGGCATGAGTTTTTGGCGAGCCTTGTCTTTATAAACAATGCGGGAAAAGCAATCGGAAAACCTGGGATAATAGCTTTGCCGCATTAAAAACAATCGATAAATATCTTTCAGATAACCTCACAACGCGTTGTGAGGATTTTTTTTGCGCAAAATTTTATGTGTTTTTTGTCTTAACCCCCAAAATCTGTTAAAATATAAAAGTTAAACATATTGCTAAGTATAAAAATGAAATTAAAATTATTCATCTTGGCGCTGGTGCTGGCGATCGGCTTTTATTTTCGAGCCGATGTTTTAAAATTGTATTCTGTGCTGTATCAGAAATTATATGAGATTGAGAAAGCAGGTATACCCGGCATAGAAAAATTCAAGGAAGATATCACGGCAATCGTCAATAGCGAAGGCCAGATTTTCGCGCCTCCGCCTCTCAGGGTTTTTCAAGAAGCCCCCAGTTCGTTGTTAACCCAAAAAGGAACGATTGCGGAAACTAACAATCAGAGAATAGAAAATAATTTGCCGGCCTTGAAAGAAAATGTAAAACTTAATGCTGCGGCCAAAGCCAAAGCGCAGGATATGTTTGCTCGTCAGTATTTTGAGCATGTCTCGCCGGTCGACAGAGGGCCGGCTGATCTGGCCAAAAGCGCGGGCTATGATTATTTGATCATCGGGGAAAATCTGGCGCTCGGGAATTTTGAAAACGATAAAAAATTAGTGGAAGCGTGGATGGCGAGCCCCGGGCATCGCGCCAATATTTTAAATAATAAATACGCCGAGATCGGCGTGGCAGTGGAAAAAGGGATTTATGAAGGAGAGTCAGTTTGGATGGCGGTGCAGGAATTCGGCCGCCCGGCTTCCGCTTGTCCGAAAGTCAGCGAAGCTTTAAAAATAGAGATCAATAATTATAATATTCAGACTGATGCAATGGCTAAAATTATCGAAGCTGGGAAGATCGAGCTGGAAAATCTACGCGCGGAAAACAAATTCGAATATAATAATAAGGTGGATGAATATAATGATCTGATCCGGCAATATAATGCTCTTGTTACGGAAGCCAAAGCCGCCGTAGCTAATTACAACAGCCAAGTGCGCGCTTATAATGAATGTTTGAAATAATAAATTTGTCATGGTGAGCTTGTCGAACCATAGACAAATTTTTACTACCCTTCGACAAGCTCAGGGTGACAATATAAGTATTTTGTAATTTAAAGTTATTAAATTTATGCTAAAAAATTCGGGAAAAAACATGAAGTTCAAGACAAGAGTTTTAATGAAAAATATTATACGAAACTTGATTTTTCAACCAAATTTATCGGCGAGGGATTTGTTTTAGAATAAATCGCGGATTATATAATTCTCGGGCATGGGAGGATATTTAAGGTGGAGAAATGAGCTAAAAAGGGTGATTTGGAGACATATTGACACTTTTATAGGAAATGGTATAATAATTATACTAATTCCTGCGAAAGCCTGTTAAAGGAGGCAGAGATTGCTTCGTCGCCTTGTTGGGCTTCTCGCAATGACAAAAATAGAAGCTTTATAAATATTATGAAGTTAGAAATAGTAAAAAATAAAACGGATAAACTGCTTCTTTTCGAAAAGAAGTCTTTAAGATTGCTAGAAAAAGACGAAAATACTCTTAATGCGAATTTAAAATATTGGCTTAAAAATAGCGATTTGGTCGCTTTGAAGAAAGGAACTTATATTTTTAAAGAAAAATATGATAGAGAAAATAAAAAAGATGATTATTTGGAATATATTGCCAACCAATTAATTCAGCCTTCTTATGTATCATTGGAGTATGTTATGGCAAAATATCAGCTTTTAAGCGAGCCGGTGCGCGCCGTAACTTCAATTACCGTTAAAAACCCAAGAGAATTTTATAACAAATTGGGAGTGTGGCGCTATTATTCTTTGCCGAAAAAATTATTTATTGGCTATAAAATCAAATATTTTCAAGGAGCGCCGATTGCCGAGGCGACTAAGGCGAAAGCGGTGTTTGATTTTTTATATCTTCGTTTCCGCCGGGAAATGAAAGCTAGTCGCCAAAATATAGATGATTTGCGTTTGAATTGGGAAAATTTAGATAAGCAAGATTTGAAAGAATTAAATTCTTATTTTGAATTAATCGGCCAAAAAAGATACGCGTATTTTAAAAAATTAATTATGGAATATGTTAATTAATCTTTTGGAAGATTTTGTCAATGAAAAAAAACGATCCGGTTGGCCGGATTATGTAATCAATAACGGCTTGAAAGAATATTTGCAATATCCAGTATTGGTTTTTATTTATGGCCAAAAAGAATATCAAAATTTTATTTTTACCGGCGGCTCGGCACTGAGAATTGTTTTTGGTTTGCCCCGTTTGTCCGAGGATTTGGATTTTAATTTGAAGAAGGAAGACTATGAAAAACTGGATTTAAAAATTCTGGGAGAAAATTTGCAAAAATATTTTGAAAAAAAATTTCTCTTGCCCATTAGTTTTCGTGTTCAGGGCAATTACCGAATTTATTTAAAATTTCCTATTTTAAAACAATTGGGACTGGCTTCCGGGTCGGACAGTGATTTTTTATATGTGAAAATTGAAATATCACCGGAAGATTTTACTAACCCTGTCTATGATACCGCTTCTGTGTCGGCATTCGGGTTTAATTTTATCGTCAAAGTTTATAATCTAAAATTTTTAATGACTGGAAAAATCAGCGCGATTTTGGACAGAATTTGGTTTAAAGGAAAAGAAAATGAAATTGATATAAAAGGACGAGATTATTATGATCTTTATTGGTATTTTGACAAAGGAATAAAACCGGATTTTTCAACTTTGAGTGCTAAATTCGGGATAAAAAACGAGGCGGAATTAAAAAAAGCTCTTAAGAAAAAAATTGAGGAAAAAGTCACCGAGAAAAAATTATTTTATGATTTGACTAATTTTTTCGGCGAGCAGGAATTCGTCGTTGGCTTTTGTAAGAATTATAAGGAGATAATGAGGAAATATTTGGAGTAAATAATTTTTTAAAATAAAAAATAAATTATGAAAATTATTCATAAAAACCAGACAAAAGTATTCAAGAACAGCGAGGCGTGCACGGCGATTGAATATCCAATGGGTGACAAAGATATCAACGGCGCGGTGATTGAGTTAAATGGCCGGTATCCGTCTAAAGGTAGAACAGTGAATTTGGAATGCAAAGAGATGGCTTATATTATTAAAGGTTCCGGCAGATTGGTCGTTGAAGGCAAAGAAACAAAACTCAAGGAAGGGGATTTAGTATTGATAAATCCCGGAGAAAAGTTTTTCTGGGAAGGGGATATGAAAATATTTATGCCTTGCACGCCCGCGTGGCATCCGGAGCAGTATAAAGAAGTTGAATAACTTTTTGTATAAAAAAAAGGGCGGCGATCGCCCCATGGTTTTAATTATCCAATTCTTTCCATTAAGATATTATTTGTTAATTTTTAGTTTGTCAAGCAAAAACGATTGAGTTATTTTGTTTTTATGCTATAATATCAGATAAGTAATAATATTTTATGGATATACTTTCTTTTTTTCCTATAATAATACTGATTTTTTCCATCGTTATCCACGAGGTGGCGCATGGCGCCATGGCTTATTGGCTGGGAGATGCGACTGCCAAATACGCCGGTCGTCTGACCTTAAATCCCATTCCGCACATTGATCCGATCGGGTCAGTTGTTCTTCCTTTGATCTTATGGGCGACAGGTTCTCCGATATTTTTCGGCTGGGCAAAACCCGTGCCTTATAATCCTTATAATTTACGAGACCAGAAATACGGTCCGGCACTGGTTAGCATTGCCGGTCCCGGTTCAAACCTGCTTCTGGCTTTGATGTTTGGAATATTGATAAGGATTCTGGTCGCTTATGCTCCGATGAGTTTCGCGATTGCTAATTTTATAGGGCTATTGAGCTATATTGTCTTGATAAATATATTTTTGGCGGTTTTCAATCTGGTGCCGATCCCGCCGCTGGACGGCTCAAAGATCCTTTACGCGCTTCTGCCGGATTCGGCCTATAAAATAAAAATGTTCCTTGAGCAATGGGGGATGTTTCTCCTTCTTATATTCATTTTTTATTTATCCGGAATAATTATGCCGATAGTGCAGATTCTCTACCAGCTGGCAACGGGTATAAGTTTTTAGCCTTGACATATTTTTACAAATAGTATAAAATAAAATTACTGTGGAAAAAATCAAATAGATTGCTTTCCAGGATGTTGTCCGCCAATCAGCGGATTGCGTTCTTTTTTATATTTTTATAAACTATATAAATTAAAATAATGCCAACAATTCATCAATTGATCAGAAAACCAAGAAAGAAAGTCAGGAATAAATCAAAAGCGCCGGCGCTGATGAGGCTTTTTAATACGATCAAAAACAAGCCCAAGCAGGCCCTGAATCCTTTTAAAAGAGGCGTATGCGTGAAAGTCGGAACAGTAACCCCGAAAAAACCTAATTCCGCTCTTCGAAAGTACGCCAGAGTGCGCCTGACCAATGGTATGGAAGTGACCGCTTATATTCCCGGTGTCGGACACAATTTGCAAGAACACTCGGTAGTCGTGATCCGCGGCGGAAAAGTCCGCGATTTGGTCGGAGTCCGTTATCATATCGTGCGCGGCGTGCTTGACGCGGCCGGAGTTGAAGGAAGAAAGCAGGAAAGAAGCAAATATGGAGCGAAGAGACCGAAAGCAACAGCAGCGTAAGGAAGCGATTTAAGATTTACGATTTATGAATTAAGAATAAATCTTGAAAGACCCGTTTCATAAATCTTAAATCATAATTCATAAATCATCCTGTTTTTTAATATAAACAAAGAAATAAACTTAATCGTTAACAATAAGGTAAAAATATTTAATATAAAACTATGGCTCGAAGAAAAAGACAATATAACAGGCCGATCTTGGCAGATTGGAAATACAGCAACGTTGACGTTGCGAAATTTATCAACTATATAATGGAACGAGGCAAGAAAAACGCCGCGGAAAAAATTGTCTACGGAGCTTTTGATATTCTGAAAGAAAAGACCCAGAAAGAGCCGGTTGAAGTTTTTGAAACAGCGTTCAAGAACGCTACGCCTATTTTGGAAGTGAAATCCAGAAGAGTCGGCGGCGCTACTTATCAAGTGCCAATGGAAGTTCGCGGAGAAAGAAAATTCGCTCTGGGTTCCCGCTGGATCATCGGAGCCGCGCGAGCCAGAGTCGGCAAGCCGATGGCGGAAAAATTAGCCTTGGAGCTTTTGGATGCGGCCAATAATGTCGGCACGGCCGTCAAAAAAAGAGCGGATGTGCACCGAATGGCTGAAGCGAACAGAGCCTTCGCACATTTTATGAAAAGATAACAGTTGTTTTGAGTTTTTGTTTGCATTTTAGTTTTTATTGTCAAATTAATTTTGTAATGCCGAATTATAATTATTGTTGATTTACGATTTAAGATTTACGATTTAAGAAAAAGCCAAATTTTTTAACTGTTTTACATTCGTAATTCATAAATCATATATCATAAATCATCTTTATTTTTATGAGAGATTTTCCAATTGATAAAATAAGAAATATTGGCGTTATCGCGCATATTGACGCCGGAAAAACCACTACTTCCGAGCGCATTTTGTTTTATACCGGAAAAACGCATAAGATCGGCGAAGTGCATGAGGGCGATACCACTATGGATTGGATGGAGCAGGAAAGAGAAAGAGGCATCACTATTACTTCCGCCGCTACTACTTGTTTTTGGAAAGATTGCAAAATAAACCTGATCGATACCCCGGGTCATATTGATTTTACCGCTGAAGTGCAAAGATCTTTGAGAGTTCTCGACGGCGCGATGGTTGTTTTCGACGGAGTGAGCGGAGTGGAGCCGCAATCGGAAACTGTCTGGAAGCAAGCGGATAAATTCGGCGTGCCCAGACTGTGTTTTATAAATAAAATTGACCGCATGGGCGCGAATTTTACGCGCAGTTTGGAATCTATTTGGGACAGGTTGACAAAAAATGCCGTGGCGGTGCAGCTGCCGATCGGCGAGGAAGAGAACTTTGAAGGAGTGATCGATCTGATCAATATGAAAACCGTTCATTTTTCCGGCGAGCATGGCGAAACTATAGAGCTGGGCGAAATTCCGGCGGCGATGGCGGAAGAAGCGAAAAAATGGCGGGAAAAATTAGTGGAAAAAGTCGCGGAGGCCGATGAAAAATTAGCTGAAAAATATTTATCCGGCATAGAGATCACTGTTCCGGAAATAAAAGCGGCCATGCGAGCCGGCGTTATTGCCAATAAGCTCGTGCCGGTTTTTTGCGGTTCTTCTTTGAAAAACAAAGGCGTCCAGCTCGTGCTTGACGCGGTAGTTGAATATTTCCCGTCTCCGACCGATATTCCTTCCATCAAAGGAACTGATATGCAGACAGGCGTGCTGATCGAACGGCACGCGAAAGACGAAGAGCCATTTAGCGCTTTGGTTTTCAAGATCGCGACCGACCCTTTTGTCGGACAGCTTTCGTTTTTCAGGGTTTATTCCGGAGTTTTGACTGCCGGCAGCTATGTTTTGAATTGTTCTTCGGACAAGCAAGAGCGCATTGGCCGTTTGATCCGCATGCACGCCAATCATCGCGAAGAGATCAAGGAGATCAGGGCCGGCGATATTGCCGCGACAGTCGGCTTGAAATATACCACTACTGGAGACACGATTGCCGATCCGGAGCATCCGATCGTTTTGGAAAAAATAATTTTCCCCGAACCGGTCATCCAGATCGCGATTGAACCGAAGACCAGAGCCGACCAGGAAAAAATGGGCATTGCTTTGAAAAAATTATCGGAAGAAGATCCGACTTTCAGGATCTCTTCCAACGAAGAGACCGGACAGACGTTGATCGCCGGTATGGGCGAATTGCATTTGGATATTATTGTGGACCGGATGTTCAGAGAATTCAAAGTATCCGCGAACGTGGGCAAGCCGCAAGTCGCTTACAAAGAAACGATCACCGCCGAATCCGAGGCGGAAGGAAAATATATCAAGCAATCCGGCGGACGCGGCCAATACGGGCATGTTCGCCTGAAGATCGAGCCCTTGAGCGATGAAGACCGGAAAGAAATTCCCGACCGGAAAGGCAAAGACAAATTGCGAGGATTTTTGTTCGTCAATGAGATCAAAGGCGCGACAATTCCCAATGAATATATTCCGGCCGTGGAAAAAGGCGCTCGCGAGGCGACTGACAGGGGAGTTTTGGCCGGCTATACCCTGGTGGATGTCAAAGTGACGCTGTATGATGGATCGTATCACGAAGTCGATTCAAATGAAGCGGCTTTCAAGATCGCCGCCTCAATGGCGGTGCAGGCCGCCGCCAAAACCGCGAAACCGATCATTCTTGAGCCGATCATGAAAGTGGAAGTGGTGACGCCGGAAAATTTTATGGGCGATGTGGTGGGAAACCTGTCCGGCCGCCGGGGCGAGATCCAGAAAATGAGCGACCGCGTAGGCAATAAAGTCATTGACGCGGCAGTGCCTCTTTCGGAAATGTTCGGCTATGCCACCGAGCTTCGGTCTATGACCCAGGGCCGCGCGATGTATACGATGGAATTCGATCACTATCAGGCTGTTCCTCGCAATGTCGCCGAAGAGATAATTACCGGGAAGAAAAAATAGTTTTTGCTGAAAAATATTTTTATAACAAAAAGCGGATTAATTTCCGCTTTTTGTAATATAAAAAAATTGGCTTAAAGCCAATTGGTTTTGTATAATTCGGGAATAAAAATTGCCAGTCCGATAATAATCGCTATTATGCACATTACCTGAACCGCTCCGGACGCGATATCTTTTATCAGTCCGGCTTTTTCGTTGTATTCGGGATGTATCAGATCTATAGTTTTTTCAATAGCGTCATTGATCATTTCCAGAGAAATATTAATGCCGCACAGCAGAAGAACTATAAACAGTTTAATTTGGCTTATATTTAATAGTAATGATATTATTATTACTACAGCAGAAATGATACATTTGCCTTTGCAGGTTTTGTCTTTTTGCACGCAATATTTTATTCCGTTAAATCCGCACTTAATGCTTTCTATTTTTGAAAGTTTTTTTCTTTCTTCCACTATAACCTATTCCTCCTGTTTTATGGATTTGTGACCAATTGTAAAGGTTTTTATTATTATGTCAAGTGAAATATTGGCAAATTGTGTTTTGTCTGTTTTTTTATTTTTATATCATTGACATTGTTTTTAGATGTGCTATACTTAAATTAAGAATACGAAATGTATATTTGTTTAGTGGTTTAAATCCGATTGGAATTTCTGAACTTCTAGAACAGAAGACTAGAAATTCCAATCGGATAATATACAAAAAGAATTGTGTCATAAACACTAAAAAAGTTCTGATTTGTATAAAAAAGATGGGTATAGTTTCGTTGTTTAAAAACAACATTTTTCAGACTTTACTCCTCTTGCAATCTAAGATTGATTGCACCCAAAAACAAATAAAAAGTGGTCTGACACCATATTCAGAGAGATAGCGCCGATCAAACGCTATAAGTTCTACCAAGTAGAACAAATTCAAAAAAAATACATTTCGTATCTCTTTCAAAGCATCGATTCACAGGAATCGATTTTTTGATGCAAACTTGCTTGATTTTGAACGGGAAAAGGGGTAGTACTCGGCGGGAAAATTTTAGTTTGTGCGGAAGGTCGAGGATATCTTTTTGTTTTTAAAAGTTTATTTTACAGAATAGGGGGAGTTGTGATATACTTTAATTCGTCAGTTTGATTAAAAAAATAATTAAACCGATAAAACTAAAAGGAGAAATTTGCACACTTAAATAAAAAAACTTTGAGGCAGGTAATTGGGCATTAATAAAAATTAACGCTTAAATTATCTGTTTCAAAGAGGAGGAATTAACATATTCTGATGATAACTTTAGAACAGGCCTTTAAAAGGAGTTGAGAAAAGTGAAAACCAAAAGTAGTTTCGGAATATTAGCAGTAATACTGCTAATTGGAGTGTTGTTGGCAACAGTAACACCGGTATCGGCAAATGTAAGGTATTACCCATCCGACTGGAAAGTCATAGACTATTTCCACATCGGTTTCGTGTATAACCTGCCCTACAATGCCGACCCCAATTATCGTCCCCATATAGGTGGAGTAAATCAAGCGATAATTAATCAATATATGACAGATCACAAAGATCCGCAGAAATGGGACTTAAGGTCATCTGATACCGGTAAAACAATTTTACTGGTTCCAAGAACTTATCTTTGGTACAATGGCTTCGGTAATTCCTATAGCCAGATATACCTGGAAACCTATTGGGAAAACCAATAATAAAATGAGACATAGCGGGGATAGAAATATCCCTCTTTATTTTACTTATTAGTCGTAATAGTGTTATAATAATATTATTCTATTACCAATTTTATTTTATGATTAATACAAATGTAATAAAAAGAATTTTTGTTTTTTTTCTTGTGTTTTTTACTTTATTGATAAATTTATTGTATTTATTTTTATCAATAAGTTATGAAAAAGGTAATTATAGTGAATACAATACGAATTTAAGGACGAAGTTTTATGAAAATACTTCTTGGGAAAAAATTAATTTTAAGGAACTCTGTTCTAATTTAAAACCTACTTTATTTTTGCAAAATTATAATAAGATTGTTTTTTTGTCATTGCTAATGATAATAGTTTCAATAGTGGCTTTCTATGTTTTATATAAAAGAAAAATTTTATCAAAAAAACAAGGATATTTTCTTATGATTGTTGTTTTTTTGTCTTTTCTTGTTTTTTTAAAAACATGGCTAATTGAAGCAGATTACGATTTTATTGGTTGTTCCGAGTTTTTATAAAAATAGTTTTGACCGGCTAACGTCGAAAACTTGATTTTGTACGAAAGATTGGGGATAGAAATATTCCTGATTTTTTTT